>NZ_SOFK01000005.1:0-6248 GCF_004402675.1 Cryobacterium sp. MDB2-A-1
TGCCGCTTTGGCCAGGGAGAACAACGCGATCGGGTTTCCGAGGACGCCGCCGCTTTGGACCTTCCGGGCCAGAGCAGCCATGAAGAGTTGCTGGTTACTAATCCGCCCCAGGTCACTGCCATCACCGATACCGTGCCTGCTCCGCAGGAACGAGAGCGCGTCGGCGCCGACGAGGGTTTGCTGTCCCGCCGCCAAATGCAACGGAGGCGTCGTGTACAGATCGTTGACCGCCGAGGCCAGGCAGACGGTGACCCCGCCGACAGCGTTNGTCGTGTACAGATCGTTGACCGCCGAGGCCAGGCAGACGGTGACCCCGCCGACAGCGTTCGACATGGCAGTCACCCCGTCGAAGCTAATCTCCGCGGCGTAGGGAATCTGGACGCCGGTGAGCTTCTCGATCGTCAACACAACGCACGACAGGCCACCGCGAGATAGGGTCGTATTCAGCATCACCCGGCTGGAAGGCGACGCGGTCCCGCCATCGGCCTGAGGACACGCGGGAACGGCAAGCATCAGGTCCCGGGGGAAACTGATCACACTGACGCTCTGATGATTCTGCGCAATGTGCAGCAGCATGGTCACGTCGTTGTTACCCGCGCCAGAACTACCCGCGAGCTCTGCGGCCGTCCCATAGGCCCCGCCCTGGCCGGTCCGGGTGTCCGTGCCCGTCAATAGCAGGTTTACCCCGCCGGTGATCGCGCTCACGTCCGCGGCCGGGGCAGGAGCCGCCGTGTCGCCGGGCGTCTGATCAAGGTGGGCCAAATGAACACCGGGCTTGACGCTGCTGGCAACATCCCACGCGGCAATCGCCGCAAGGGAGCTCCCACTAACCAGGAGCACCGCGAGGGTGATGCCCAAGGTCTTCGTGACCGTCCGCCACGGCCCCCGAGGCGCCAACCGTCCATGCCGGATCGGCTGACCGGCATTCCGGTCACGCCCACGCAAGGGCCCAGCGTGCGTCACGGTAACCCTCTTCCGCCCGGTCGAACCAACCGGAACATCCACGAACAGTCGTTTCGACCGAACTGTATGCCAGCAGTGACCGGAGATTCCTGTGAAAGTGCTCCTCGACCAGCGCAATCTCACAGGAAGCCCGCCACGCTCACCAAACGGGGAATGACGCTCATCGCCGGACCAGGGTTAGCGTTGTTTCACTGCGTGTTCAGCAAGGAGTCCACAACTGCCATCAATGGCCGTCAGCCTGCATCTGCCCGACGGGACACAGACGCGAGTTCGTGTCGACATTAATCAGTACGGCCAACTACCCGCCGTGATCGTGGACCCCCGCACGGAGGACGGGCGCGTTCTGCCCGGGACGTGGCTGGGCGAAAGCCACAACAGCCGACCAGATGGAACCAGCTACCGCGCGGTGCCCAAACACGACCTCGCACCGACTGCGAAAGAATCCTCAAAGGACACCTGAAGCAGCCGAAAATCGCCCGTCCGCTTGTACGAGGCCGGAGCCCGGGCCCGGCAACGCAAACGAGTTTCTCTTCAACAACATCGACCCTGCCTATTCGAGTCAGAGTCTGGAGCTCCGTTACAAGTATCCGCGCTTGGGAAAAGAATGACGCTCTTGCGCAGTGGCCGGGCGCGCCGTCAGGGCACCATTGTGCTCCGGTAGCCGGTGGCCTATTCCAAAGCACGCGTGGCGGGCGCCAGCGGTCAATATCTCACTGAAGACACATGGCCGCTGCGCAACTCCCAGGCAATGGTATTTCACTCCTCCGACGGTGCAGCATCTGCCTAATCGACGCAGAAGACAGGGATCGGTCGGGGCCGGTCACAGGCCTGATCCCCGCGAACAAGACCGTTGATGCCGTTCAACTCAACTCACTGTTGTGATCGTCGAGCACGGCCGTCACAAAATGCGCAACCGCATCGTCCCAATTCGGGAAGACAAAATGCTCGACCGGATCCACAAACTCCATCACCTCGTAGCTACCCTCGGCTTTCGAAATGAACCCGACCAGTGAAAGCGCATTGTCGCGTGCGATGCGCCGATCCGTGACGCGCCACTCGCAGCCTGAGAGCGCTTTGACGTTGAGATCTTCACTCGTGCGCGTTTCCAATCGTCCCGTGATCATCTTGATTCCTCTCGTTCGATAGTGCCGAGGCTACGACCGACATCTGACAGTTCTCAGAACTGCTCATATGCAAGAGCTATGAACCCTGGCACCCGGCGCGAACATCATCCTGGATTCATTTGCGAGCGCCACTCAGGTGGCACCCAGTGCGGAAACGAAACGCTTCCAGGGGAGAATCCCTACTCCAAAAGATGGGAATCGCCGCGCGTGGGCAATCGCGAGCGGCAACACCACGAAAGACTTTCGCCTCGCTGCGAGTAGCTTGTTCATTCCGCTCTGCAGTGCATTGTCAAGTCGACGAATCGAAAGAAACGACCGCCAACGCCGTGAACTGTCTTGTCCAAGCCGGCGATACAGGCAGCCTGCGCACCTCCCCGGCCCCTTGTTGGTAGCGCTCAACGTCGACGAGGCTTTTCCAGCAACGATTTCCGAGCAGGCACAATCTGGGAGAGACATGCGACCCGACGCGACACGTGTGGGATGAACTAGCGGTTCGGGATTCCCTCAGTAGTGTCGTGGTGGCGCCCCAGCCCATTGCCGCGCACTCTGATCCGATCCCACACCCGGCAGGACACTCCCCGCAGATGACCGTATGTGAAGTACCGAGCAATTGTGGTCAATCCACAATAAAATCCACCTCCGCGGCGTCTCCTGAGAAGGGGCTTGGTTCGTGACGAGTCCGCGCAACCCGACCCGTGCGCCACGTTCAAAGACCGACCACACGGTTCCCTCAAATAGACCGTCACAGTCAACGCGCATTAGCGTGGGCCGTTTGATCCGCTCAGAATCCCCGAACTATTTTCTACTCCTGGGAACGACGCTGTTCTTGGTCATCTTGGGCTTGATCATGGTCCTGTCTTCGTCATCAGTAGATTCTTTTGTTGCTCACGAGGGTTTCTTCGGCGTTGTGCTTCATCAAGGTGCCATCGCCCTGGTCGGCGTCCCATTGATGCTCGTGCTCAGCCGGATGCCGTTGAAGTTCTGGCAACGTATCGCTTGGCCGACGCTCATCGCTACTTGCCTCGTTCAGTTGCTCGTCTTCACCCCGCTAGGTGTGACCGTGGCCGGAAACACCAACTGGCTATCCATTGGCAGTTTCCAATTCCAGCCATCTGAAGCCATCAAAGTCGCCCTCGTCATCTGGCTGGGCATGCTTCTGGCACAGAAGAAAGATCACCTCGACGACTGGCGCCACGTCCTCGTGCCCGTTTTCGGCATCGGCGGCACTGCCGTCATGCTCGTCATGATCCGCGGCGATCTTGGGACAACAGTAATCCTCGCCGGCATCCTCTTTGGCTCCCTCTTCTTCGCCGGCGTACGACTACGCATGCTCGCCATCCCCTTGGGCATCGGCGCCCTGGGCGCCCTGGCTGCGGCGATGGCCAGCGGAAACCGGATGGCCCGGATACTGAGCTTCTTCGGCACCGGCTGCGACGGCTCAACCGGCACGATTTCCGCCGCATGCTGGCAACCCTTGCACGGCACGTGGGCCCTCGCGTCGGGCGGTATCTTCGGCGTTGGACTCGGAAACTCCAAAGCGAAATGGTCCTGGCTTCCAGCCGCGGACAACGACTACATCTTCGCGATCATCGGCGAGGAACTCGGTCTCGTCGGCGCAATCGTAGTGCTCGCCCTTTTCGTCCTGCTGGCCATCGCCTTCCTCCGCATCATGAACGCCACCACCAGCCCTCAAGCCAAAGTCAGCACCGCGGCCGTCATGGTCTGGATCATCGGTCAAGCACTCGTCAACATGGGCGTCGTCCTCGGATTCATCCCTGTCCTCGGCGTGCCACTCCCCCTGATTTCTGCTGGAGGCACCGCCCTCCTCACCACCCTCATAGCAATCGGAATCGTGCTCTCCTTCGCACACAGCGAGCCGTCGCCGTCGCCTACGCCCCTAACCGGAAAGCCGAACGCCGAGCACCTATAACTCGTCCCGCTCGCTCTCGTCGCAACACGGCACGCTGATTGAAGTGGACACAGTACGGAAACGATTCTTGGTCGGCCCACGGTGTCGACGCTGTGAAATCCTCCGCCATTGTGGCCTCGATAAACCGTCCACCGAACGGGTCACGGCCACGACTCGGCGAATTGACGGGCGGGATCGTCGCCGGATCAAACACGCACGGATGCGTAAACACTTTCGACCAGCTGAAACAGTGCCCCCTCCACCGGGTGTGTGCGTCGCGTCCACGAGAACATCTGTTTGACGGGAACAACGCCTAGTCTTTCGAGCGTGCAGAATGCGGCTAACAGCTACGAATCGATCAACGCGGACCACCAGAAACGGCTGGATCGATCTCGCGAAATGACGCGGAACGACTGGACGAGCGCGCCCGACAAACGGTGGAGCAGCAGGGTCCTGCACCATATCGGCACAGTGAGCGAACACGCCGCAGCGGGATTGGTTGCCGGAAGTGCGCTCGTAGTGTGGATCGCGGTCGGGATAGCGGCGGGATTTCCTCCCTGGTGGGAGAACGTCCTCTACATTGCGAGTTCATCTGTGACAGTCGTGATGGTCTTCGCAATCCAACATACGCAAGCACGACAACAAGCGGTCACCCAGCGCAAGCTCGACGAGTTACTCCGAGCCCAGCCAACTGCCGACGACCGACTCATCGCGTTGGAAGGTGCGTCGGACGACGAATTGGAGGCCCTCACCGACCTCAGTCAAGAGAACCGAAAACGAGCCCTCGGTACGGATGCCCCGCCACCGATTGTGGATCCACCGAGGTAGGGAATCGAGGTAGCCCGGGTACCGACCAGATCGGGACCTGCCTAGCCAGACCGTCCCAGTCGTTGGATTTCGGTCACATTGATGAACACTGGACGTCATCACGGGCGGCGCACGCGGGCGCAGGTGACCGGAACCTTTAGCCTGTTCATATGATCACTTTGATTCAAGCGGCGATTCTGGGATTTCTCCAAGGGATCACAGAATTGTTCCCCATTTCCAGCCTTGGCCACAGTGTCATCCTGCCCACATTGTTCGGCTGGAACATCGACCAGAGCAGCGCCGCGTTCCTGGGGCTTCTCGTTGCCACCCATTTGGCTACCGCTATCGTTCTCTTCCTCTTCTTCATTAAGGACTGGATTCGGGTTTTCCGCGGGTTCGGACGTTCCATCCGGGATCGTAAAATCGGCCCCGATGACATCTACGCGAAACTGGCCTGGCTGCTCATCGCCGCAACAATCCCCGCGGGCATCGTGGGCTTGCTCTTGGAGAAGCCCCTCCGGTCCCTTTTCGCATCCCCACTGATCGCTGCCGCATTCCTTGTGATCAACGGTCTCATTCTTCTTACCGCAGAACGCCTCCGACGGCATCCGAACCGGGCTCAGACCGCTGGGGTGAGCGTTGATGCTGTTTCGAGCGGACGCCCCATTCCCGGGCGCTCGGCCAACACGCAAATGTCCGAGACCGAGAGGTCCGACGCGACGATCGCCAAGCTCACCTGGAAACAGGCGTTCGGAATCGGCGTCGCGCAGACGGCCGCCCTGCTACCGGGAATATCCCGATCAGGATCAACCATGGTCGGTGGGCTCCTCTCCGGACTCAACCACGAAACCGCTGCCCGATTCAGTTTCCTACTAGCCACACCCATCATCGGCGCCGCGGCTGCACTGAAACTCCCGGGACTGTTCAGCCCACAGATGGCCGATCAGAGCGGTGCGTTCCTCGTCGGTGCACTCTGCTCGGCCGTTGCCGCATGGTTAGCCACGAAGTTCCTGCTGCGCTTCTTCGAGACCAGGACACTTACCCCGTTCGCGATTTACTGCATCGTCGCTGGAACGGTCTTCTTCGTTGTCCTGCTCGCGTTCCCATAGAAGTTCGCAAGGACACCGCACGTCGAATCGGTTGAGATTCCCTTGCTGGGATCCCACACGGTCATCACTCCGTACGTCCTCGCTCGGCGGAGGAATCCTGGGCGATGACGTGCATTATGGCCGCATCACCCGCGCCGATCCGCACCTCGAGGTCATCACGGGGATCCAAACAGCCGATCGTGCAGCGGGTTCAGGATCTGTGATCGATGTCGACAGCAAGCCTCCCGCCCGATCACAGGGCGAGTTCAACCGGTCGTTGCAACACCGGGCTGTTTGAGTAACTGTAGTTGTTGGCTGAACACTTCGGCCGGAGTCTTCCAGCCGAGCACTTTGCGG
>NZ_SOFK01000053.1:0-1808 GCF_004402675.1 Cryobacterium sp. MDB2-A-1
CGACGCGGCCGAGGAACGCTTCCTCGAGTTCGTCGAGGCGTGGGGGAAGAAGTACCCGGCGATCGTGCGGATGTGGGAAGCGAGCTGGGCCGAGTTCGTGCCATTCCTGCAGTTCGACGCCGAGATCCGCCGGATCGTCTGCACGACGAACGCGATCGAGTCCGTCAACGCGAGGATCCGCAAGGCCGTCCGCGCCCGCGGCCACTTCCCCAACGAGTTGGCCGCACTGAAATGCGTCTACCTGGCCGTGATGAGTCTGGACCCCACCGGCCAAGGACGAGCCCGCTGGACCCAACGATGGAAGGCCGCCCTCAACGCCNCGCCCTCAACGCCTTCGACATCACCTTCAACGGCCGCCTGTCTATCCGAGACAACTAAAAATCAAACCCAGTTACACCGAAAACTTGACAGACCCTACGAGCGTCGCCCGCTCACTGAGGGCCACGAAGGCGGCCGGCCGGTGCTTGCTACTGCGGTTAACCGCAGTTATTGCCTCACGACGGCTGAAAACCCAGACGCCACGACATCCGGCCTAGGCTCAGCGCCCTTTAACAGGGAGGCTGGGACATCATCGCCGGCCGAGAACATGATCCATTTCGCTAAGGAGCTTCGTGTCCAGAATCCAAGACGGGTCAAGGACCGAGGGCTCAATGATCGTGCCGCCCAGTGACCAAGAACCCATAGGCACCAACAGCAGAGTGCCCAGTCATCGTTCTTGGCGTGGCTGGACGCGCACGCGAATTGTCCAGCTTGCTGCCGTCGTGGCCGCGACAGGGGTCGTCGCCACGATCGTCGTCCTCTTTGTCCGGCCGGTGGGGACCCAGTTCCCGTGGCATACGCACATTGTCTCGACCACGTTTTGGGTGGGCGAGGTCTTCGACCCGACGGCCGCAGACGGCAGCCAGGTTCTCTCCACTTATAACTCGCTCTGGATCCAGAGCTTTGGAGGGTGTGACGGGGTTCTCACTGATGGGTCCTGTCAGACCGAGCAGCGCAGTGGCGTCAATGGGTTTTTTCCCAGCCAGATGACTCCGAAGGAGAACCCGTTCTACCTGGATCTTCCCTTCGATGACGTCCACGATCAGACTGCCCTATCCATGCGCCAGAAGGTGATTCCGTGGGCGGGGGAGCCGGACTACGCAGCGCCTGCGGGAGATCCTACGGCGAGTCTGATGAAGAACAGGTGGGTCAGGATTCGGGCGAACGGGCAGACTTGCTACGGCCAGATCGAAGACGCCGGCCCCGGCAGCTATCACGACTCCAGCTACGTTTTCGGCTCCAACGATCAACGACCCGAAAACCGCAAGTTCAACGGTGCAGGCATGGACGTGTCCCCAGCGCTGAACGGGTGCCTACATTTCACCGACGTCAACGGGGAAGCCGACACTGTCGACTGGCAGTTCCTCGCAGCAAGCGACGTCCCGGCCGGTCCGTGGACCGCGATCGTCACGACCAGCGGAACACGCTAACACCACACAACACACCTGGCGCCTGGTGCAGTTCCTCGAGGTGCGTACGTCTGCCCATGATGAAAACTGCACCCGGGGTGCCGCCGTGAAGCCCCAGCTATGAGCGATGAGCGGTTGCAGGGCAGGGCGCAACGAATGGGGAGGGTGCGACGATCGCAATAGTCGCGAACGAGCTTGCGGGATTGCAGGAGAACCTCAGTACTTTTGTGAGTTGCCGGAACTGATCGGAGGTCGGTTGGTTGGCGAGTAGCCCTTGTTGGTACTTCCAGTCCACGTAGTCGGTACCCCTTGTTCTGGGTAGTTGGTACGGCCTGACCTCTTCCGATTCTCTAGTCGAAG